>NZ_CP061300.1:1257957-1261326 GCF_018687635.1 Polynucleobacter sp. MWH-Braz-FAM2G | reverse complement strand
GAGCTTTGCCTCATTGATTGCTGGCCATCCTGGCACTGAAGTTGGTGCGGATTACACTATCGGCATCGGTAATGGTGGTGGCGCAATTAGTGACACCTTCACCGTAGAAGATGACCGTGTGTTTGTGAGTCTGGAAGGCGGTAGTATCCCTCATCAAGATGGCGGATATCAAGAGAGTGAAAATGATCGTGGCGAGAGCGGAGATCGCGATGGTCGTGACGAGCAAAATAGTCGAGATGGCCATGATAGCCGCGATGGGAGTGATGGACGAGATAGCAGTGAAGATCGTGATGAAAATAACAATCGTGACGATCGTCATGAGCATAAAGATGTCAGCGATGACGCCAACATCACCTATACCTTGCACGTTGATGCTCGAGCTGATGCCCACATAGCTGATAATGAATATGCGAAGGTGCGTATTCACGTAAACGGTACCGATGCTAGAGAGGATACTTTTAAATACGTATCACTTAAGGAGGGCTCATCCAAATCCTTCACTATTTCAGTTGATGAAGCCCATGGTAAAACATTTACAGTTACTCTTGAAGATATTGGTACCGCAAGAAACCCTTCCGGAGAGGGGTTCTCCTCTTTAATTGCCGGTCACCCAGGTTCGGAGTCTGGTGCTGATTACATTCGCGGCAATGTAACTGGCGGCGGCATTACAGACACCTTCACGGTTGAAGATGATCGCCTTACAGTAAGCTTGCAAGCCCATAGCGGCTCTAACCCAGTCTCTGATGAATCCGATTTAACTTACACTCTCCACGTCACTGGTAATGCTGGTGATGATGAGGGCGGCTCCAATCATGTCTATGCCAAAGTAGAAATAAAAGAAACCGGTGGCGGCACTACTTATCAATATGTCGATGTCACTACTAAAGGCGATAAGACTTTTACAGTTGATACTACTGAGCTACATGGTAAAGAATTTACCGTTAATGTAGTTAGTTTGGTTGATGCGCCAAACAGTGGCGGCAAGGTGATTAATGACGGCGACTATCGGATTAATGACGCTTCTCGTTCCGACACCTTTAGGGTGGAGGATGACCGTGTTACTGTGAGCTTGACAAAACACGCTGGTGGCGCAGTCTCTGACGATGCTGATTTAACTTATACCATTCATGTTAATGGCAATCCAATTGGCCAAGAGGGCATTGAGCACGCTTATGCCAAGGTAGCCATTACCCAGAACGGCGAAGGTGGCGGTACTACTTACAAGTATGTTGATATTGCCGGTGGTGGTGATAAGACCTTTACGATTGACACCAATGAAAGTCAGCACGGCAAGAGCTTTACTGTAACCATTGTTGACTTAGTTGATAAAAACAGTAGCGAAGGCAAGTCTTTATTAGATGCTCGTGATCCCTCCAAACCAATTGCCACCGAAGTGCGTGGTGAACATGGTGATGAGCATGGCGAGCATGAGGGTGGCGATGGTGAAGATGGTTCTACTAAGCACACCTATAAAGTCTCTACTGAATACTTGCGTGAAGCTGGTGAGCATGAGGGCGGTGACCATGAAGATAGCCATCTCTATGCCAAGGTTCGTGTAACTGAGACTCGAGGCGAAGAAGGTCATCGTGAGACCAGTACTCATGATCGTTATATCGAGGTGGATAAAGAGAAGGGCACATTTACTGTTGAAAACCACGGAGAAGGTGAACATCACAGCTATCGTGTAGAAGTACTCGATCTCACTGACAAAGATGATGGCACAGGGAAGTCTCTGATTGGTTCTGAAATTACGATTGATAATGCCCATGCTTCAGACACCTTCACGGTTGAAGATGATCGCCTTACAGTAAGCTTGCAAGCCCATAGCGGCTCTAACCCAGTCTCTGATGAATCCGATTTAACTTACACTCTCCACGTCACTGGTAATGCTGGTGATGATGAGGGCGGCTCCAATCATGTCTATGCCAAAGTAGAAATAAAAGAAACCGGTGGCGGCACTACTTATCAATATGTCGATGTCACTACTAAAGGCGATAAGACTTTTACAGTTGATACTACTGAGCTACATGGTAAAGAATTTACCGTTAATGTAGTTAGTTTGGTTGATGCGCCAAACAGTGGCGGCAAGGTGATTAATGACGGCGACTATCGGATTAATGACGCTTCTCGTTCCGACACCTTTAGGGTGGAGGATGACCGTGTTACTGTGAGCTTGACAAAACACGCTGGTGGCGCAGTCTCTGACGATGCTGATTTAACTTATACCATTCATGTTAATGGCAATCCAATTGGCCAAGAGGGCATTGAGCACGCTTATGCCAAGGTAGCCATTACCCAGAACGGCGAAGGTGGCGGTACTACTTACAAGTATGTTGATATTGCCGGTGGTGGTGATAAGACCTTTACGATTGACACCAATGAAAGTCAGCACGGCAAGAGCTTTACTGTAACCATTGTTGACTTAGTTGATAAAAACAGTAGCGAAGGCAAGTCTTTATTAGATGCTCGTGATCCCTCCAAACCAATTGCCACCGAAGTGCGTGGTGAACATGGTGATGAGCATGGCGAGCATGAGGGTGGCGATGGTGAAGATGGTTCTACTAAGCACACCTATAAAGTCTCTACTGAATACTTGCGTGAAGCTGGTGAGCATGAGGGCGGTGACCATGAAGATAGCCATCTCTATGCCAAGGTTCGTGTAACTGAGACTCGAGGCGAAGAAGGTCATCGTGAGACCAGTACTCATGATCGTTATATCGAGGTGGATAAAGAGAAGGGCACATTTACTGTTGAAAACCACGGAGAAGGTGAACATCACAGCTATCGTGTAGAAGTACTCGATCTCACTGACAAAGATGATGGCACAGGGAAGTCTCTGATTGGTTCTGAAATTACGATTGATAATGCCCATGCTTCAGACACCTTCACGGTTGAAGATGATCGTGTCACCGTAAGCTTACAGGCTCCAACACACACTGGTACGGTTGACGATGAGGCTTCTTTGACCTATACAGTCAATGTTGCTGGCACATTGCCTACCGATGAGGGATTGGGTCATGTTTACGCTAAGGTAGCTATTACGCATGACAGCGTGACTGAATACAAGTACGTAGACATTACTGGTTCAGATAAGACCTTTACAGTAGATGCGAATGAGCTCCATGGCGCTAACTTCAGTGTTAGCGTAGTTGGCCTGGTAGATAAGGCTGGTGATATCCATGCAGCAGGGGAAGGCAACTCTCTAGTGAGCTCGGAGTTGAGTATTAACAGCACTGCTGACACCTTCACGGTTGAAGATGATCGTGTCACCGTAAGCTTACAGGCTCCAACACACACTGGTACGGTTGACGATGAGGCTTCTTTGACCTATACAGTCAATGTTGCTGGCACATTGCCTACCGATGAGGG